>NZ_CP071139.1:4455000-4460000 GCF_017639205.1 Streptomyces nojiriensis
GTGCCCGCGGCGCGCAGCTGCCACAGCTCGCGCAGCCAGCGCGCGTACAGTTCGGGCTTGCCGGTCGCGACCGCCCGCATCTGGAAGCCGATCAACGAGGCGCCGCGGACCAGGAGTTCGTACGCCTGCACCGTGCCACCGCCGGAGCTGAAGGCCACCAGGCGGCCGCCCGTCGCCAGGGCCCGCACCGCGGGTCCGAGCAGATCGCCTCCGACCCCGTCGAGGATCACGTCGTACGGGCCGCCCCAGTCGGCGTCCCCGTACAGGACGACCTCGTCGGCGCCCAGGCCGCGCACGAAGTCGGCCTTGTCCGCGCTGCTGACGGCCGCGACGACGCGTCCCGCCCCGCCGGCCTTCGCGTACTGGAGGGCGAGCGTCCCCACGGCGCTCGCCGCCGCCGTCACCAGGACCGACTCGCCGGGCTCCACGCGCCCGGCCTCGTACGCGCCGCGGGCGACCAGGCCGCTGCGGACCAGCGCGACCGCCTCCACGGCGTCGGCGCCCGCCGGGATCCGGGAGGTCATGGCGGTGTTGAGCACCGCGTACTCGGCGTAGGCATCGGCGAAGCACAGTCCGGTGACGCGTTCCCCGGCGGTGAAGCCGGTGACGCCCGGGCCGGTGGCGACGACGGCCCCCGCCACCTCGCCCCCGAGCGGGACGGGCTCACTGGCCTCCCGCACCTTGCGCACGGTCGGCAGGGTCACGCCGACCGCCTCGACCCGGACCAGCAGCTCTCCGGCGCCCGCCGCGGGCACGTCGGCCTCCTCCGCGAACAGCAGCTCCGGCCCACCGTCGACCTCATGGCGAATACGCAGCACAGGACCTCCCCGACTCCCCGACCATTTTCATTGGATGTCCCAACGATAAGGTCAAAGTCGTGGGGAAGTCCAATGAATTTGGGTAGGGTGGGACCATGACCTCGGCGACCTCGGCCCTCCAGCACATCCAGTCCCTGCCCTCCTGGCTCGTCGGCCGCGTCGCGGCACGCGGCCGCGAGCTGGTCGCGGCGGCGGTCGCCGCGGAGGGACTGAAGCTCATGCGCCACGCGGTGCTGGCCGCCACCGCCGAGTACGGGCCCGTCGCCCAGGCCGACTTGGGCCGCCGGCTCGCCGTCGACCCCAAGGACATGGTCGGCATGCTCAACCACCTCCAGGAGGCGGGCCTCGTACTGCGCGCCCCGGACCCCGGCGACCGCCGCAAGAACGCCGTCACCATCACCCCTGAGGGGACCGCGGTACTCGCCCGCTGCGCGGCCCTGGCCGAAGCCGCCAACGCCGAGTTCCTCGCCCCGCTCAGCCCGGCCGAACGGGAGCACCTGATGGCCCTGCTGACCCGGCTGCACCAAGCCCCGTAGGTCCACCGAACGCCGATCACGCGCATGATGGCCGGATGGACGAGGTGACCATCAGCGAAGAAGACCGCCGCCAACTCGCACTCTGGGCTGCCGATTGCGTCGAGCGGGCACTGCCGTTGTTCGAGGCGAAGGCCCCCGCCGACCCCCGCCCTCGCGAGGCCGTCGAAGGCATCCGGGCCTTCGTGCGCGAGGGCCAGCGGACCGCGAAGCTACGTTCCCTCGCCTGGGCGGCCCACGCCGCGGCGCGCGAGGTAGACGACCCGGCGGCCACGGCCGCCGCCCGCGCCGCATGCCACGCGGCCGCGACCCCGTACATCCACCCGCTGGCCACCCCGCACCAGTCGAAGCACGTACTGGGGCCCGCCGTGTACGAGGCCTTCGCCCGTGAGCTCGCCGCGGGCGATGACACGGGCGCCGCCGACGAGGAGATCCGATGGGCGATCGAGCACGCCCCGCCGGAGGTGCGCGCACTGCTGCGCCGGATGCCGGCTCGCAACCCCGGTCGCAGTCGGCTGGACACCCTTTACTACGAGCTCGACGCCGCCCTGCGCCGCTGAGTGGAGGCGGTGCCTTCGCGGGTGTCGGGAGCTCGAGTCACCTCGGAGTGCTGCGGAAGTCTGCTCGCCTCGCCCATCGACGAATCACTTCTCGCACGAGAGGCGCTCGGCCTGGGGGTGGGATCCGTCCGTGGGCTTCGTTCACGAGTTTCGGGACACACGTACCAGCTGCCACGTCGTGCGCGCGCCGGCGACTGCCGCAACAACCGCGACAGCGGTGCAGAGGACGAGCACGAAGGGACTCTCACACCTGGCCGCAGTCACACCCATGTACACGACGACAGCCCAGTCGACCCACGTTCGCTTCAACAACGTCGCCAAGCCGCTCACCACCTTCCCGGCGGGCGGTACCGGAGCGCCCCCGGCTCCGCCCGCCGCATCGTACTCGGGCGGTACCCGGGCGTCGCCGCGATTCGCGCCGGCGGCGAACCGACGAGGCCGAGGCCTCACCGCCGCTTGCTGGATAGGCTGGTCGAGCACCCACCAGGAGGAAATCATGGGCGACCTCACCCCCGAGCAGATGCGCCGCATGCACGACTTCGCGGAGCAGCTCGCGGAGCTGGCCGAGCACCAGGAGGACCAGTGGAAGGTGCAGACCACCGACGGTCAGATCTTCCTCACGATGATGAGCCCCACGGCTCCTCACGGGCTCAACGTGGTGCGCCTGCGCCGACAGATCGAGGCACAGACACCAGAGGTCATGGCCCTCAACGACACGAACATGGGCGACCCTCAGACGGGCCTCACGAAGGTCCCTGACCTCATGGTCATCGCGGAGGAGGACACCGATGACACGGCGAAAGTCGTCAACTCCCGCGACGTCCTGATGGTGGTGGAGGTCGTCTCCCGCACGAACTCCCTCACCGACATCCGCGACAAGCTCCACGACTACCCCAGGATGGGGGTCCCCCTGTACGTCGTCGTGGACCCGCGGAAGGACAAGCGGACCGTCACCGTGCACAGCGACTCCTCCGCAGGGCCCGACGGCACCCGGTACCGCAAGACGGTCCCCTACTCCTTCGGGGACATCGTCACCGCCGGCCGCTGGACCCTGGACACGAGCACCCTCAAGAGCTATCCCGCCGACTGGTGAAGCACGGGCCGCGGCCGCAAGTTCGGCCGACTCCGCATTCCGGGCCGTGAACGCAGAAAAGCCCCGCACCGAACCCTGAACGGGTTGGTGCGGGGCTTTCCCACAATGATTGTTCGGCGGCGTCCTACTCTCCCACAGGGTCCCCCCTGCAGTACCATCGGCGCTGAAAGGCTTAGCTTCCGGGTTCGGAATGTAACCGGGCGTTTCCCTAACGCTATGACCACCGAAACACTATGAAATTTGAACATGCTGGTGTTGACACAGCTGTTCGTTATTTCAGAACTAACACAGTGGACGCGAGCAACTGAGGACAAGCCCTCGGCCTATTAGTACCAGTCAGCTTCACCCGTTACCGGGCTTCCACATCTGGCCTATCAACCCAGTCGTCTACTGGGAGCCTTACCCTCTCAAGGAGGTGGGAATACTCATCTTGAAGCAGGCTTCCCGCTTAGATGCTTTCAGCGGTTATCCCTCCCGAACGTAGCCAACCAGCCATGCCCTTGGCAGGACAACTGGCACACCAGAGGTTCGTCCGTCCCGGTCCTCTCGTACTAGGGACAGCCCTTCTCAATATTCCTACGCGCACAGCGGATAGGGACCGAACTGTCTCACGACGTTCTAAACCCAGCTCGCGTACCGCTTTAATGGGCGAACAGCCCAACCCTTGGGACCGACTCCAGCCCCAGGATGCGACGAGCCGACATCGAGGTGCCAAACCATCCCGTCGATATGGACTCTTGGGGAAGATCAGCCTGTTATCCCCGGGGTACCTTTTATCCGTTGAGCGACGGCGCTTCCACAAGCCACCGCCGGATCACTAGTCCCGACTTTCGTCCCTGCTCGACCCGTCGGTCTCACAGTCAAGCTCCCTTGTGCACTTACACTCAACACCTGATTGCCAACCAGGCTGAGGGAACCTTTGGGCGCCTCCGTTACCCTTTGGGAGGCAACCGCCCCAGTTAAACTACCCATCAGACACTGTCCCTGATCCGGATCACGGACCGAGGTTAGACATCCAGCACGACCAGAGTGGTATTTCAACGGCGACTCCACAACCACTGGCGTGGCTGCTTCAAAGTCTCCCACCTATCCTACACAAGCCGAACCGAACACCAATATCAAACTGTAGTAAAGGTCCCGGGGTCTTTCCGTCCTGCTGCGCGAAACGAGCATCTTTACTCGTAGTGCAATTTCACCGGGCCTATGGTTGAGACAGTCGAGAAGTCGTTACGCCATTCGTGCAGGTCGGAACTTACCCGACAAGGAATTTCGCTACCTTAGGATGGTTATAGTTACCACCGCCGTTTACTGGCGCTTAAGTTCTCAGCTTCGCAACCCCGAAAGGTCACTAACCGGTCCCCTTAACGTTCCAGCACCGGGCAGGCGTCAGTCCGTATACATCGCCTTACGGCTTCGCACGGACCTGTGTTTTTAGTAAACAGTCGCTTCTCGCTGGTCTCTGCGGCCACCCCCAGCTCACGGAGCAAGTCCGATCACCAGTGATGGCCCCCCTTCTCCCGAAGTTACGGGGGCATTTTGCCGAGTTCCTTAACCATAGTTCACCCGAACGCCTCGGTATTCTCTACCTGACCACCTGAGTCGGTTTAGGGTACGGGCCGCCATGAAACTCGCTAGAGGCTTTTCTCGACAGCATAGGATCATCCACTTCACCACAATCGGCTCGGCATCAGGTCTCAGCCTTAATGAGGGACGGATTTGCCTACCCCTCGGCCTACACCCTTACCCCGGGACTACCACCGCCCGGGCTGGACTACCTTCCTGCGTCACCCCATCGCTTACCTACTACAAGTCTGGTTCGTCGGCTCCACCACTTTCCTTTCCCCGAAGGGTCCGGAACGGCTTCACGGACTTAGCATCGCCTGATTCGATATTGGGCGTTTCAAAGCGGGTACCGGAATATCAACCGGTTGTCCATCGACTACGCCTGTCGGCCTCGCCTTAGGTCCCGACTTACCCTGGGCAGATCAGCTTGACC